>NZ_JHBX01000143.1:0-238 GCF_001273855.1 Leucobacter japonicus
GCTGTGGAGGGGGATTGCGCGCTACGCGCGGAAGGTGGCGTCGCCGGCCAGCCAGGTGCCGAGCACCTCGAGCTCGGCGATCGCCTCGGGGGCGATGCGCAGCGGATCGGCCGACAACCAGACGGCGTCTGCGGTCTGGCCGATGTCGCGGGTGCCGCGGTCGGGAGCGAGCGCCTGGCGGGCGATGCCGCGGGAGTAGGCGGGGTACGCGGTGGCGGCGTCGAGGCGCTCGTCGGGC
>NZ_JHBX01000144.1:0-235 GCF_001273855.1 Leucobacter japonicus
GCTGAAGGGCGTCGTGTACGCCGAGTGGAACCCGGACTGGCTGCGCTTCTTCCTCGGTGCGATGCTCCTCGGCGCGACCGTGCTGAACTTCTGGCTGCAGCGCCGAGCCGCCAAGGGAGGCAGGAAATGAACGCCACAGCTGAGAAGTCGCAGGCGACCGGGCTGAAGCCCCTGATCGAACTCCGCGAGGCCGGTAAGCGCTACGGCAACATCATCGCGCTGCGCGATGTGAGCC
>NZ_JHBX01000015.1:0-334 GCF_001273855.1 Leucobacter japonicus
ACTTGCCGCCGGGCAGGTGCACCACGAGATCGGGCCGTGCCGCGCCGCGTTCGGTGGTGAGCTGCTGCTGCACCTCGAAATCGACGTGCTGGATCATGCCGGCTGCCTCGATGCTGCGCCGCAGCTGCGTCTCGCCCGAGAGGCCGCGGGTGTTGTTCGAGCGCAGAGCCGCCGCGAGATTCTCCGCCGTGCCCCGCAGCTTCTCCTCGGCACGCGCGGCCTGCCGCAGCTGCTCGGCCAGCTCGCCGTGCTGCGCGACGCGCTGCTGCTCCATGTTCGTGACGGTGTGCTCCAGCTTGCCCAGGCTGTCGCGCAGCGGCGCGAGCTGCTGCAG
>NZ_JHBX01000016.1:0-266 GCF_001273855.1 Leucobacter japonicus
ATCATCGACGGACCGATGGGGTTCAACCGAATTTCGGTTCATAAGAGGTGAGTTTTCTGAGGTTGTTTTGGTGGCACCGTCACGGCTAGAGTTCGCTCGGCTCCCACGTCTTGCAAAAGACCAAATCCTCATGCCGGGGGTGGTGATAGGCCGCGCGAACGAACCACTTCGGTTCAATGTAGGTATTCCATCTAGGTACGCGGAGTATTGGTCAGACTTCCCTGTCATTCCGCGATCGAGTGAAGTCCTCTCCAGAAGGAACGAGC
>NZ_JHBX01000017.1:0-248 GCF_001273855.1 Leucobacter japonicus
CGGAAGATCCGCTCGTGAGCCTCGACCGGGCGGGCCCTCGCCATATGGGAGAACTCCGGGATCACCGTGAACCCGATCGGGGTCTTCGCCTCGAAGTCAGGTTCATCGAACTCAGCCGCCGCCCCGTGCGGGCTGCTCGTGAGCGGTGCGCCGTTGGACTGGAACCGGCCGATGGATTGGTCGCGTCCGGAACGGTCGAGACGATCCCACTTGTCCAGATCCATCCGGATCCTACGGATCACCGCCCC
>NZ_JHBX01000018.1:0-273 GCF_001273855.1 Leucobacter japonicus
AGATAGACCAGCGTGTTTCGACTCATGCACCCATCACAGACCATGACGCCGCGGCACAGTCAAATTCCGGGCTGCGGCCCCTGCTGCGGCCCCTGCTGCCGCTCCCGCTGCGGCCCTTGCTGCCGATCCGGCAGGGCGCTTACAGCGCCGAGACGATCCGCGACGCGATCTCCCGCACCAGCGTCCAGTCGTCCGACTCGGTGAAGATCACGACGGCGTAGCTGCGACCGTCGATCGTCACGATGCCCGCGTCGTTGCGCACCCCGTCGAGCC
>NZ_JHBX01000001.1:0-239 GCF_001273855.1 Leucobacter japonicus
TCGCATCGCGCATCGGCGGTTTGGTCTTTCGGCCGATCGGCGCGATCCCGGGGCACCGAGAAGCGTCATCGGCCGCGCAGTCCGCGCTCGACGCCGGGCGCGGCGGACTCGCCGCCGGCCAGGGATTCGCGGGGGTCCCCGGGGGCAGTCGGCCGCGCGCGCGGCGGTGCCATGTCCTGTCCTTATCTACACCTTACGCTGCCTCGCGGCGGACCAGCGGTGTGTTCGATGGGTGGCGG
>NZ_JHBX01000019.1:0-247 GCF_001273855.1 Leucobacter japonicus
ATGATGGGCGGCACGCTCACGTAGGTGCTGAGCTTGTTCAGGTGAAGCCTCGTCACCTTGAGGATGCGGTTCATGATGTGCTCCCTGTCTAGCGCGCACTCGCGAGTGCGGTGGAGTCGGAATCTGGCTGGTCGGCCTGCTCGGCCTCGCCGAGGCCGTAGGCGGCGACGAGGTCCTGCAGCGACACGGGGCTGATCTCGAGCGCGAGCCGCGCCGCGGTCTCGCGATCCTCGTCGTTCAGCACGCC
>NZ_JHBX01000020.1:0-250 GCF_001273855.1 Leucobacter japonicus
CTCCGGGGCCGGGGTGCACGCGGCCGTCGACCCGAGCCACGATGTCGACGCGGTCGCCTTCGACGGTGTGCCCGTAGAGGTAGCCGTCGGCGCCGAGCTCCTCCACGAGGTCGACCACCACGGAGAGCCCGGGATCCCCCGCGCCGACGAGCACCAGGTCCTCGGGGCGCACGCCCACCGTCACGGTGGGCGACTGCACCCGCACCGGCGCCGGCACCGTCGCGGAGCCGAATGCGACGCCGGCCTCCGA
>NZ_JHBX01000021.1:0-203 GCF_001273855.1 Leucobacter japonicus
TCTTTGTATTTTCTCTAGGTTTAGGAAGTTGAGCTGTTGTTGGTGTTTCCTTTTTGTTGTTATTCATAACTTGAGCCATTAATACTTCAGTCATATGAGAGTTCTTTTCTTTTGACTGAACAAGTTCTTGTTCTCTGAGATTCGTTTGTTTTTCAGAATCACTAATACGTCTGTCTTCTTGTGCCAAGCGTTCTTGTTCATTT
>NZ_JHBX01000022.1:0-209 GCF_001273855.1 Leucobacter japonicus
ACACCACCCAGCGCACTCCCGGTCCTGATAATCTCGCCAACATCATCACCCGAGCCCTCACCCTCAAGGGCTTCACTCTGGCCGCATACCTGCACCTCGCGCCGGAGTTCCAGAGCCGCATGACCGAATGGTTCGCCGCAGGCAGCATTGCCTACGACGAGACCATCGTCGACGGCATCGAACACACGGTCGACGCGTTCCTCGACATG
>NZ_JHBX01000023.1:0-217 GCF_001273855.1 Leucobacter japonicus
TCTTTGCTGGATTCTATTACTGGTTCCCAAAAATTGTTGGTAAAACATACAATGAAACTCTTGCAAAAATCCATTTCTGGACATTCTTTGTAGGAGTTAACCTGACATTCTTCCCACAACATTTCCTAGGTCTATCAGGAATGCCTCGACGTATCCCTGATTATCCTGATGCATTTGCACCATACAATTACATTTCTTCTCTAGGAAGTGTAATTTC
>NZ_JHBX01000024.1:0-222 GCF_001273855.1 Leucobacter japonicus
ACGCGCGGCACTCTCGAACGGCGAATCGGCCCGCGGGCCCTCCCTTCTTCTCCCCTCTCGCCCCTCACTCAATCCTCTTCGCCCCCCCGCCGTTTCCGCGATCCTGCGCATGCTCGACTGCCCCCACTGCACTGCGGCCTCGTCGAGGACCTGCCCACGCCGGGCGCTGGCACAGAGCGTCGCATCGGCCAAACAACTCCATCTAGAGCATCGTTCGGTTCG
>NZ_JHBX01000025.1:0-222 GCF_001273855.1 Leucobacter japonicus
GACCTGACGACGTTCCTCTCAGGCCCTTCAGCCACCCAGCTGCTCGGCGACCTCGGAGCCGAGATCATCAAGGTCGAGCCGCTGAGCGGCGACTCGAGCCGAACGATCGCCGGCCCCGAGATCGACGGTGTCAGCGCGTACTACCTCGCCAACAACCGCAACAAGCGCAGCATCGCGATCGATCTGAAAGATCCGCGTGGTCTCGAACTGATGCTGCGGCTC
>NZ_JHBX01000026.1:0-222 GCF_001273855.1 Leucobacter japonicus
GAGGCAGCCTCCGTCGACTTCTTGAATGGGCTGCAGAGCGCGCACCTGGTAGCCGATGGCGTCATTGCTGCAGGACCGGATATCGGGCAGGAACGCCAGCTGACCGTGATCCCAGGTGTGATGTCAAGTACCGCAGACTCGGCCCAAATGACGTTGGAAGAACTGGCGTCTGCGGCGAACGAATCCGCCGAACAACTCCTCAGCACGCGAGCTCGTCGAAAC
>NZ_JHBX01000027.1:0-280 GCF_001273855.1 Leucobacter japonicus
GATGAGCAGTGGGAGCGTGTGGAGCCCCTGTTGTCAACGAACTGTGGGCGTCGGGGTCGCCCGTTCTCGAATAGTCGGATGATCGTCAACGGGATCATCTACCGCTACAGGACGGGGATTCCTTGGAGAGACCTGCCTCGTGAGAGGTATGGGCCGTGGCAGACGGTGTGGAAGCGTCACCGCTCCTACGCGAGGCGGGGCGTGTGGGATTGTGTCCTTTCTCAGGTGGTGGCCCAAGCGGATTCGGCTGGGAAAGTGGATTGGACGGTCAGCATTGACG
>NZ_JHBX01000002.1:0-221 GCF_001273855.1 Leucobacter japonicus
GCGCAGTGGGGGAATCAAGAAGAAAGTTGCGGCGAGCGCCGCGACCGCAGTGAGCATTCCGGTGCCCAACGACAGGGCGGCCGATTCAATGCTCAGGGTCGCCGCCCATGCGCTTGCTCCGCCGATCACCGAGAGCACGGCAGGCCAGAGGAGCGGCGCAGAGAAATCAGCGAGGCGCAACGGTGCGCAGAAGCGAGCGAGCGCCACAGCCGGGATCAGAC
>NZ_JHBX01000028.1:0-265 GCF_001273855.1 Leucobacter japonicus
GCCCCAGGGCGGGCTTGTTCACCTCTCGCAGCGAGTCCAGCTGCTTGATGAACCTGCCATGATGGATGTTCTCGATCGCGACGAGCCTGATGAAGTCGCCGTGCGCGAGATGGTGGTCGTAGGTGAGCTCGGCCAGCCGCCGCACGGCTTCGGCCGGTTCGAGGCCGTCGACCTGGAGCTCCCGCTCCGCCTCCCTGATCCCGCGATAGGCGTTCTCGAGCACCGCCAGATACAGCTGCTCCTTGCCGCCGAAGTAGTAGTAGAT
>NZ_JHBX01000029.1:0-251 GCF_001273855.1 Leucobacter japonicus
CTAGTGACATATTCTCTATTCCATGATGAATCTGCAGCAGTTCCGTGTGCTGCTCGCGGTGCGGGCGCACGGCAGCCTCACTCGCGCTGCCGAGGCGCTGCACTACGGCGTGCCGACCGTGACCCACCACCTCCGCGGGCTCGAGGCGCATCTGCGGGTGAAGCTCGTGGAGAGCGGCCGATCCGGTACACGGCTGACCCCCATCGGGGTCTCGTTCGCCGAGGAGGTCGAGCAGATCCTCGAGCGCCTCG
>NZ_JHBX01000030.1:0-224 GCF_001273855.1 Leucobacter japonicus
GCCTGGTCCTAGTGCTGCTGGCGCTGCTCGTCGTCGGCTCGCTCATCGCGGCGCTCGCCGGTTCGATCGTCGGGGTCATCATCGGCCGGGCACTGCAGGGCGCCGTGACCGGCGTGATCCCGCTCGGGATCGCCATCATGCGCGACGTGCTGCCGCCCGAGCGGCTCGGCACCGCAGTGGCGCTCATGAGCGCAACGATGGGCGTGGGCGGATCGCTCGGCATG
>NZ_JHBX01000031.1:0-265 GCF_001273855.1 Leucobacter japonicus
GTGTAGAGCCCCGTCACGACGACCGCGAGCACCCCCGACGCCTGCAGCTCCTCGGCCGGAACGAACGCGACGAAGGGCACGATGAACGAGACGATCGTGTCGTGCACCGGGCTGGTGAGCTTCGAACGGATCCACACCGTGATGACACCGATGATGAGCCCGACCGCGATCGCCACCGCGACGGAGAAGAAGAACGCTCCGGTGGCCGTGGAGAGCGCGAAGCTGCCGGCGGTCGCGGCGATCGCGGTCTTCAGCAGCACCAGCG
>NZ_JHBX01000032.1:0-251 GCF_001273855.1 Leucobacter japonicus
GGATCATGCTCGGTGCGCACCATCACCATCCGCACCCGATCCCCCGGCGCCACGGAGACGTTGCCGGAGAGGCCGGGATAGATCGCACCGAGCGACGGGATGCTCGCGAGTTGAAACGGCACGGGATCACCGGGATTGTCCCGGTAGAAGTGCAACTCGTATTTCGTCGTCACCCCGAACACCGGCTCCCCGATCGACGCGAGGGCGCGCATGGACGTGGCCCAGCCGAGCTCGGGATCGATGGTGAGGGG
>NZ_JHBX01000033.1:0-239 GCF_001273855.1 Leucobacter japonicus
CATCCGCGCCGCGACCACCGCTGCTCCTCCGCGCCTTCGGCGCGTCCTCGCAAGCGCAGCGGGAACGAATGCGTCGTTTGCGTCGCCCGTGGCCGCAAGGCGCTGATTCGCGGTGGCCGCTCCACCCGCCGGGGCCGCGGGTGTCACAACGGGGGTCGGCTTCGCTCCCTCATCTCCCGCTTCCGACGGCTTCGTCGGTTCGACGGGGTCAACCGGGCCGACGGGTGCAACAGGATCCA
>NZ_JHBX01000034.1:0-221 GCF_001273855.1 Leucobacter japonicus
CCTGTCCATCGCCTGGTCGCACTACCGCGTCGAGCGCGTGCTCGGCGTGCTTGCCCAGTTGGCCACCACGCTCCTCGCCGGGGCGATCGCCTTCGTGCTCTCCTGCCACGACGTGCTGCGCACGCTCGGCACGGCACTGCGCTATCTGTTGCGGCTGTCGCTCGTCTTCGAGCTCTTCGTCTCGGTCATCGTGCGCGTGCCGTGGCTGCTGAAGTGACTTC
>NZ_JHBX01000035.1:0-257 GCF_001273855.1 Leucobacter japonicus
GGTCAACTCCATGCGCCTGCGGGTATCGGCATCCGGGGTGAAGCCGATGATCGGGATCGGGCGGCGCAGGCGCGACATGCGGCGCACCGTGTCGCCCGACTCCGTGAACACGCAGATGTACTTGGCGCCGATGAAGTCGGCGACCTCCGAGGCCGCGAGCGTGAGCGCCCCGCCCTGCGTGCGCGGGGCGGTCCCCAACGGGTCGATCCGATCGAGCGCGTGCTCCTCGGTGGCCTCGATGATGCGCGCCATCGTGG
>NZ_JHBX01000003.1:0-213 GCF_001273855.1 Leucobacter japonicus
CGGCGAGATGACTGTGGCTGGGGCGGCCGCAGGAGGGCTGTCGGCTCCGTCGGCTCCATGTTCCGCAGCCGGTGCGGCTCGGCGCGCGCGCGGCCGTGAGTTGCTGCACCGGGTGGAGCACCCCCGAGGCGCGCAACGCGCCCTCGATGCGGTGCGGGGCGCGGTTTTCGGGGTGGCGGGCAGCCAGGGCCCCGCACCGCACTGGGGGGGGGG
>NZ_JHBX01000036.1:0-366 GCF_001273855.1 Leucobacter japonicus
AGATAGCTGTCGGCGCCCAGGATTCCCCCGGCGCTGCCGGTCGCGCGCGTCACGGAGAACGAGATCGCCGGCGGGTCGATGCCGACGGAGGCGACGCTCGATGCCGTCAGGCCCACCGGCCCCTCCGCCGTCTGCGCGGTGATCAGCGCGACCCCCGTCGGGTGCTCCCGGAACGCCCGTTTGAGCGCCTCCGCCCCGATCTCCGTGTCGATGTCCCGCTCCGGCCCGCTCAGGTCCGACCCCATTCCGCATTCTCCCTTCCGAGCGCGATCCCATCCGAAGGATCATGCTCCACGGCATCCTCAACGCGGCGTCTCCCGTGAACATTCCGAACCGGTCACCGCGTCCGCGACCACGAGCGTACTC
>NZ_JHBX01000037.1:0-223 GCF_001273855.1 Leucobacter japonicus
GCGATTTCCTCGTAGCTCAAGACTGCCATCTCCCGAAGCCCCCCTCCCTTCCTCTTCTTTACTTCCCGCTCAACTCTCCCCGCCTCCCCATCGGAGACCTGCGCGCGCTGCAACACGACGACCTCTGGGCCGCGGCCGGGCGAGGCGGTCTCCGCGCCAGCGTCGATTGGCACCTGCGGAGCCCGCTGGCCAAGCAACTCCATCCGCTCCTGGCTCGCGACAC
>NZ_JHBX01000038.1:0-220 GCF_001273855.1 Leucobacter japonicus
TCGAGGCCCAGTCGGTGGGCGCCGTCGGCAATGGCAACTTCTCTCTCTCCCTCTCTCTCATTCCTCACCCGACCTCCTCCGCCCTTCTGCCAACCGAGATTCCGTCGAACGTGCACGCAGCTCCCGAAGAGCACCCCATCGAGGAGCTGCACCTCTTCGGCCGACGCGGCCCGAAGTACGTGAAGTTACCGCGCAACTCCATCCGCGAGCTTGGCGAGGT
>NZ_JHBX01000039.1:0-222 GCF_001273855.1 Leucobacter japonicus
CGGTCGTGACGACGTCGATCTCCGCGGTGTACGCCGTCTCTCTTCTTCTCCCTCTTCTTACTTCCTGTTCGATCTCCTCCACCCTCTTGCCACGCCCCGTCGCGAGCTTCGGCCTCGCGACTCCCGCCGTACGCATCCTGATCTTCTGGCACGCTGACACCGTCGGTCTGCTCGTACTCGGGCGCATTCCGCATGGCTCCACCTGCGGGTTGCTGCTCTCGG
>NZ_JHBX01000040.1:0-250 GCF_001273855.1 Leucobacter japonicus
GTTCCTCCCTCCCTTCTTCTCTCGGGCAAGCGACTGCGCGTCGCTCTCGCCGCCGAAGCCTGAGACTTTCTCTCTTTTCCCCCCTTTGCTTCTCACCCAGTCTCCTTCGCCTCCTCGTCGAACCCGTACCTCGCGATGGAAACCGCGGCCCCTATGGTGCGCGACGGTTCGATTCCGGAGGTGTCTGAAGACGCCGCGCTTGCCGGGCTCATCACTCCATGTAACCCCACCCGCCGAGCCCACGAGACAG
>NZ_JHBX01000041.1:0-226 GCF_001273855.1 Leucobacter japonicus
ATCTTCTCGTTGCAACGCATGACTGCCATCGTTTTTCTTCCCTCCTCTTCCTCTTCTCTTCCCTCTTCTCCTCCTTCTTCCTTGCACCGCACCCTCCTCTCCAACCCGTAGAACGGAATGCCGAGCAGATTGGCAGCGCGTCGCGCAACCCTCTCATCCTCTCTCGTGCAGCAACATCTACATTCTTTCCTTCACTTTCCCTACCATCTACTCATTTATCTCAACA
>NZ_JHBX01000042.1:0-227 GCF_001273855.1 Leucobacter japonicus
GGGTACGTCGAGGGCGAGACCGTCGAGTTCACGGAGCAGAACGCCAACGGCGAGGTGCCGACCGCCACCACCATCGCGCAGACCTTCGTCGGCGACGACCTCGACCTCGTGCTCGCGGTCGCCACGCCGTCGGCCCAGGCCGCGATGCAGAACATCGCCGATATCCCGGTGCTCTTCACCGCCGTCACAGACCCGGTGGCCGCCGACATCGTCGAGTCGGCCGAGGC
>NZ_JHBX01000043.1:0-249 GCF_001273855.1 Leucobacter japonicus
CCCGGTATCGAGTTCGTCCGCCGGCGCGCAGACTTTCTCTCCCCCTCCTTCTTCCCTTCCTCTCTCTGCAGGCGCGGATGCGGAGCCGAACTACTCGATCTATTCGACTTACATCCCATCTCCCCCTTTCTAATTTTCTCTGTACATCCTCACTTTCTATCTGGCTGCCAACTCCAACTCCTTCTCAAGCTACTTATAAGTTTCTAAGTACTACGGAAGTCTGAAGCTCCTGCAGCTTCCGAAGGGCGA
>NZ_JHBX01000044.1:0-181 GCF_001273855.1 Leucobacter japonicus
GCCCGCTCACGCTACCTCTGGATACGACAAATGCCCGGAACCTCGCTCCATTCTNAGCGGAAATCCGTGCCAGTTCGTCGGGATGACAGTGTCTGGCTGCAGCACACCTTGCAAATTACAACGCAACCAACTCGTGATCCCCTCCTTAGGTACTCCTAGCCCCGTCTGCATTCTCCTCANT
>NZ_JHBX01000045.1:0-251 GCF_001273855.1 Leucobacter japonicus
CTCGACGCGTTCACTCAGCGCGGCAATGTCCCCTCCTTCTTCCTTTTCCACTCTCTCCTCTCTTCTCTTCGCGCCGGTATCGGCGGCAGCAGCGTCTGCGGTTCCCCTTTCGCTGCCCGCTTCTCCCCCCCTTACCCCTTCTCCTGTTAAAAGCTCCTCTGACACCAACCGTGCATAACCTCCCTCTTCCCTACTTCTCTGCAACAATAACAGCTGAAAATAACACCAGACCGATAGTACCTCTACATCGA
>NZ_JHBX01000004.1:0-210 GCF_001273855.1 Leucobacter japonicus
GAGTCGGCCGGCCGGATCGCGCGGCACGCGGTGGCCGATCGCTTCGCGCCGCTCATCGAGAACGAGCTCGATCGCCGCGTGCTCGCCGTGCTCGCGGAGTAGCGGTGGCGATCCGGGCCAGCACGAGGCTCGCAGCCGCCGCGACAAGCGCGAAGATCATCACCGCATCCGGCAGCCCGAACTGCTCGGCCAGTGCGCCGAGCGCGATGA
>NZ_JHBX01000046.1:0-249 GCF_001273855.1 Leucobacter japonicus
CCCGGCGAGCGGTCTCGCCGCCCTCCCCTTTCTATTCTTCTTTTTCTTCTTCTTCCCCTTTTTTTTCGCACTCATTGCAGAGAACCTCGTGCCGGTCCTCATCGCGGCAATGCTCAAGTATCTCTGCATCGACATCTCCACAGCGGACGCGCTCGCCACTGGCATGACCGCCTTCTCCTCCCTTTCTCTTCTCCAACTATCCGTGCCCCCGAGACTGGGAGAAGTATAGTCTGGGTTCTTCTGTCTGGA
>NZ_JHBX01000047.1:0-250 GCF_001273855.1 Leucobacter japonicus
AGCTTGCATTTCTTCTACCATGTCTCCACCTCTTCCTTTTTCTCTCCTTTCTTTTCCCTCATCTTTCATCCCTCGTGCCTGCATCTCTTGATCGCCTTTCGTTTCATCTTTAAGTATCACTCTTCTTTCCCTCCCCTCTTCTCCTCTTCTTCTTCCTCTACTCTTCATCTCTTTTTCCCCTCCTTTCCCACCTCATCTGTCATCGATGGCCCTAACGCTTTCTATTTATACATCGTGTCCCTCTCGTGCG
>NZ_JHBX01000048.1:0-249 GCF_001273855.1 Leucobacter japonicus
ACTCGTTTCTTCGCACCGCGTACGTCATCGTCTCCTTCACTACTCCCTCTACTCCCTCCGTGCTCACCGGCAAGGTCGCGAAGACCGCGCTGTTGACGACCACGGGGTTCGCCGACACCCTGCTGCTCCGCGAGGGCGGCCGTCGTGAAGCCTTCGATTCGAAGGCCGCATACCCGCCGGCCGATATTCTGCGTAACCTAACGTTTGAAACCACTGAGCGCCTTTCCGCGCAAGGCGAGGTGCTCGTAC
>NZ_JHBX01000049.1:0-250 GCF_001273855.1 Leucobacter japonicus
TTCTCGCCGAGCTGGCCCGTCTGCATTGCGCCGCGGAAGAGTGCGGCGATCTCCTCGGCCGACCCGGTCACTGGCGTGACCCGGCTTCGCGCAGTGCCCTCGTGGTCTGCGATGCGACACTGGCACTCGGCGCCGGCTCGCCCGGCCGACTCGTGGCCCGGCCTTGACCCGCTCGCTATCTCTCCCGAGTGTTCGCCGCCTAGCCTCATCGCACTCCGGTCGCGGCACCCCACTCCAACCTTCTACTCAT
>NZ_JHBX01000050.1:0-274 GCF_001273855.1 Leucobacter japonicus
TCCCGGTGGCGGTGCAACTTGGGCATTCGTCGCCGCTTGAGCCCTCTTGTCGATAACGACGATGCGAAGATCCGGCTACTTAACGCCATGTTGCTGTCCCTACCCGGCTCTCCGGTGCTGTACTACGGCGACGAGATTGGCATGGGGGACGATCCCTGGCTGCCTGACCGTGATGGGGTGCGTACCCCGATGCAGTGGGATGACTCGGAGACGGCCGGCTTTTCCACTGCCCTTCCAGAGGACTTTCATCTACCTCTCATCCGCACCTTTGGCC
>NZ_JHBX01000051.1:0-235 GCF_001273855.1 Leucobacter japonicus
CCCATCGAGTACCGGGTAAATGAGCACCTGCTGCTGAATCAGATCATCATCTTCGCGGGCGCGCCGCTGCACCTCAGCGGCAACCAGGTTGCCACCGGCGCTATCGCCCATGAGCACGAGTGGCAGCGTGACTCCGTTGGCCACGCGCTCAGCACCGTAGGCGTCGAGAAAGTCACTGACATCGTTGAGCGCGGTCGGAAACGGTGACTCCGGCGCGCGGCGGTACTCGGGCATG
>NZ_JHBX01000052.1:0-290 GCF_001273855.1 Leucobacter japonicus
CGGCGACACCATCGACATCCGCACCGACCAAGGGGAATCGCGTGTACGCCTCATCGGCCTCGATACGCCCGAGATCAACCGATCAGGCGGCAACGACGAATGCTACGCCCAGGAAGCCCGCACAGAACTCGACACCATGCTCTACGGCCGCACCGTCGAACTCACCACAGACCCCTCGCAGGGCGACACCGACCGATACGGACGGCTCCTGCGCCACGTCACCATCGATGGGCAGAACGCCGCGCTCACGCTCATCGAATCCGGTGCGGCACACGAGGACACCTATGACA
>NZ_JHBX01000053.1:0-386 GCF_001273855.1 Leucobacter japonicus
CGCGGATCCCGGTGCTCTCCCGGGGCCGCGATCACGACGGTGCCCCCGACCTGCAGCGGCCAGAACAGCTCCCAGATCGACACGTCGAACGAGATCGGCGTCTTGTGCAGCACGCGCTCACCGAGCGCGAGCGCGAAGCGGTGCTGCATCCAGGCGAGCCGGTTGTCGATGGCCCGGTGCGAGACGAGTACCCCTTTGGGGCGCCCGGTCGAGCCCGATGTGAAGATGAGGTAGGCGGGGGCATCGACGTCGTCCGGCGGGTCGCCGAGCCAGGAACCAGCGGCGCGCAGCGATTCGGTCTCGTCGACCACGGTCACAGCCGAGGCATCCTCGATCATCATCTCGATCCGGGATCCGGGCAGCTCGGGGTCGACCGGCAGGTACAC
>NZ_JHBX01000054.1:0-203 GCF_001273855.1 Leucobacter japonicus
GAACACGACCACCGCCACGGTGTTCGATAGATTCAGGCTGCGGTTGTCCGGCCGCATCGGCAGGCGAATCCGCTGCGTAGCAGGAAACCACTCGCGCCGCTCCTCCGACAATCCGCGCGTTTCCGACCCGAAGACAAACCAGTCGCCTGGCTGGAACGCCATGCTCGCAAACGGCGTCGAGCCGCGCGTGGTGAGCGCAAACA
>NZ_JHBX01000055.1:0-408 GCF_001273855.1 Leucobacter japonicus
AGTATCCCCTCACCACAGCCACCATTCCGGTGGCAGGATCCTCCCGGGCAAGGGACATGTCAGTGTTACTCACGTCGGATTCACTTCTTCAGCGTGACGAAAAACACGCCGCGGTAGCCAAAAGGCAAGTAGTCCTCATGGAATTTAGCGAAATCCTTCGTTAGGTCGACACCCTTGAATTGTTTCGGATGTTGCCATGCCGCGAACTGCTCAAGTGCAAAAACATTAAAGGGAGAGTCGTAGAACTGATGATAGACGGCATGCAACTTTCCGTCCTTCGGG
This sequence comes from Leucobacter japonicus, assembly GCF_001273855.1. Lineage (NCBI taxonomy): Bacteria > Bacillati > Actinomycetota > Actinomycetes > Micrococcales > Microbacteriaceae > Leucobacter > Leucobacter japonicus. The sequence continues at coordinate 283 of NZ_JHBX01000055.1, forward strand.
GCCTTGAGTAAGGAAAATCCCGGGGTCTTGAGCAGGCCAGCCAAGGTCCTCTGTGCATCGTCATCAGTGACGTTATATCCAAGTTCGACGTGAGGAACCGACTCCGGTTTCTTCGGATCCTTAGCC
>NZ_JHBX01000005.1:0-341 GCF_001273855.1 Leucobacter japonicus
GGTCTGCGCTGCGGCGTAGCCGTCGTCGAGGCTCAGCGTCTTGTGCTCGGTGATGTTGAGGTTCAGGCCGGAGCTGTCGAGGGCCTCCATGATGCCTTCGCCGCGGAGACGGCCGAGGTCGGTGTCGGGCCACCCGAGGAAGGCGACGTCGACCTCTTCGTCGCCGTACTTGTCGCTGATCCACGCGACGGCGCGCTCGCCCGCTGCGAGGCCATCGGCGTGATGGTCGAGCCCCACGGCTGCGACCACACCCTCCCAGCTCGAGCCGTAGCCGAGCACGGGAATGCCTGCGTCGTTCGCCTGGCTGGTCACCGCGACCATCGCGTCGGACTGCACCGGAT
>NZ_JHBX01000056.1:0-208 GCF_001273855.1 Leucobacter japonicus
GGCGAGCACCAGGGAGTCGACGCCGTTGCGCGCCTTCCAGTCGTCCACGGCCGCGACGAAGGCCTCATTGTCGCCGAAGATCGAGTAGGCGTACGCGGCGGCGAAGTCGTTGGCGGAGGGCACGAGCGCGAGCGTGAGCATCTGGCGCGTGGTGACCTCGGTGCCGACGGGGATCGGGAACGCGACGCCGTCGCGCGCGAGGTACGCG
>NZ_JHBX01000057.1:0-275 GCF_001273855.1 Leucobacter japonicus
GAACAGATCGGCAATCTCGAGCAGAGCCTCGAAGTGTCGCTGTTCACGCGCACCTCGCGCGGCCTGCAGCTCACCGACGCCGGCAAGCAGCTCCTCCCCCTGGCACAGGAGGCCCTTCGCAGCATGCGAGATTTCTCGGAATGGAGCCGCCGTCTCCGCTCCGTCGAGGAGGGACGGGTCTCGTTCGGCACGTTCAGCAGCGCGCACCTGTACCTCCTCACCGACCTCATCAAGGAGTTCCGGGAGCTGCATCCCAAAGTGCGCGTGCACATCAC
>NZ_JHBX01000058.1:0-230 GCF_001273855.1 Leucobacter japonicus
GCTTTCAACTTCAAGACGCTCTCGCGGTGCTTGAACTCGATCGTGTTCTGGACGCGTCCAGTGACGATTGGGACGGACACCGAGAAGCTATCCGCGCAGGTCGAGCGCGTCGCCGCGATCTCATTGCCACGACGACTGAACGTCTTCTAGAAAGGATGGATGCCGCCGCTGACGTCGCGAACACGCACGTGATTCTGCACCCGGTCGCGGCGAAGTCGGTCGTGCATGCC
>NZ_JHBX01000059.1:0-380 GCF_001273855.1 Leucobacter japonicus
GCCCGGGGCCGGGCACTGGGTGCAGCGGGATCGCCCCGATCTCGTCGTTCCTGCGCTGCTCGGCTTCCTCGGAGGGCTCGGCTGATGCCTCGGCCGCTGCTGCCGAACCGGCGCGGGCGCATCCTGGACGCGGCCGAGGATCTGGTGCTCGAGCGCGGCTTCGACGCGACGAGCGTCGCGGCCGTCGCCGAGCGGGCCGGAATCGGCAAGGGCGCCGTCTACCTCGAGTTCGGGAGCAAGCGGGACATCCTCGACGCGCTCCTGCTGCGCGGCACCGAGCGCATGCGCGCCCGGCTCGCCGAGGAACTCGGCGAGCACCCTCCCCTCGGCGAGGCGTATCGAGCTTCCGTGCGCGTGCTGCTGGAGGACCGGCTCATGAC
>NZ_JHBX01000060.1:0-219 GCF_001273855.1 Leucobacter japonicus
GTATTGCTGTTCGCCGTGCGTGGCCGTGCCGCCACCCTGCTGCGCCAGATAGTTGTCGATCTCGCCGTCGTAGACCTGCACCTTCGAGTCGACCTCGCGCTCACGCAGGCGCGCCAGAAGGATTTCCTGACGCAGGTCGTCGCGGTACTTGTCGTACGTCATGCCGGCGTCCTTCAGCTTGCTCTTGAGCTGCGGCACCGACAGGTTGTTGCGCTGGGC
>NZ_JHBX01000061.1:0-216 GCF_001273855.1 Leucobacter japonicus
AGCTCGCCCAGCGGCTCCGCCTGCTCGAACGTCACGGCGGCCCTTCGATAGAGCTCGAGGATCGCGAGGAACCGCGCCACGATCACCCCGCGCTCCGCCACGCCCGCGATCAGCTCGCGGAAGCTGTGGGCGCCGCCACGGCCATCGACGGGACGCAGCAGCGAGACCACCACGGCCGCCTGCTCGCGGATCGAGACGAGCGGCGCGTGCAGGTGG
>NZ_JHBX01000062.1:0-209 GCF_001273855.1 Leucobacter japonicus
CGCTGCGGGAGATGCGGCAGTCGAGCAGGATCGTGCCCTGCGCGGCGGCGGCGGTCCAGGCGCGCAGGGCCTCGAGGTCCTCGAGGCGGTGCACCTGCACGCCCTGCGCACCGAGCGCAGTCGCGACGCCCGCGAAGTCGATGTCCGGGATCAGCATCGGAGCCTCGTCCAGGCCCATGGCCCCGTAGAGATGCACCTCGGCGCCGTAC
>NZ_JHBX01000063.1:0-201 GCF_001273855.1 Leucobacter japonicus
CGGTATACCTATAGTGGCGATCTATCAGACCGATATCCCCTCCTACGCGGGCCGCTACGGGCTGGGCAAACTCGAGTTTTACGGCTGGTACCGCGTGCGTCAGATTCACTCCCTCGCTGTGGCGACTTACGCACCCTCCACCTTCTCCCGCGACCAACTCGTCAGCCATGGCGTGCCCCGGGTAGACATCTGGGGACGTGG
>NZ_JHBX01000064.1:0-211 GCF_001273855.1 Leucobacter japonicus
GGGGCGCACGACCGAGAGCGCGGTGCGCGTCGTCGAGGAGGCGATCGGAGTGCAGGATGCGGGCGCGTTCTGCGTGGTCGTCGAGGCCGTTCCCGCTGAGATCACCAATCTGCTGAAGGAGGTTCTGCGGATCCCGATCATCGGTATCGGCGCGGGATCCGCCGACGGCCAGGTGCTCGTGCTGCACGACCTGCTCGGCATCACCGAGGGC
>NZ_JHBX01000006.1:0-203 GCF_001273855.1 Leucobacter japonicus
TGTCAGTGACCCGGACGACGGCGTCATCGTCGACGGACATGAAGATGTCACGCTCATCGATGAAGCGTCGGGTTGCGCCCTTATCCGTCGTCAGGGTTGGGTTGAGAATCTTGATGGCACAGGGGGATCCGTCATTGAGGTCATGGCCGCGCCACACCGTGCCCATGGAACCGCGTCCAAGCACATCGTCGAGAACGTAGTGG
>NZ_JHBX01000065.1:0-227 GCF_001273855.1 Leucobacter japonicus
CCGTCACACTGCAATCATGCACTCCAAGGATGTTTCGCGGTTGGACCTCATGGCCCGACGCATCCAGACGACGATCTTCGTCAAGAATGGGCCATCTTTCGCCGGCATTGGGATCAACGGGGAAGGGTTCGCCACTTTCACTATCGCGGGGCCAACCGGTGAGGGGCTGACCTCGGCCCGCAGCTTCGCTCGTCGGCGGCGTTGCGTCCTGGACGCACATTAAGTTC
>NZ_JHBX01000066.1:0-266 GCF_001273855.1 Leucobacter japonicus
CCGAAGGAGCAGCGGCAGTACGGCTACTACTGCCTCCCGCTCATGGTCGGGGGCCGGCTCGCGGGGCGCATCGACCTGAAGGCGGATCGCGCCGATCGGGCGCTGCTCGTGCAGGCCGCCTGGCGGGAGGAGCGAGCGCCCGCGCGCACCGCCGAGGCCGCCGTGCAGCTGCTCGGCCGTGCGGCCGCCTGGCAGGGGCTGCAGGAGGTGCGGGTGAGCGGCGCCGGCAATCTCGCGCTGCCGGAGCGCTTCGACGCGGCCTGAAC
>NZ_JHBX01000067.1:0-243 GCF_001273855.1 Leucobacter japonicus
AGCTGGGCACGGTGGTCGGCGAGGCGCAGGTCGGCGAGCAGACCCGAGTGCACGGCCGGGTGCAGGGTCTTCACGCGGCCGTCGAGCGCCTCGGCGAAGCCGGTGACCTCGGAGACGTCGGTGACCGGGTGGCCCGCCTCGCGGATGGTCGCGGCGGTGGATCCGGTCGAGACGATCTCGACGCTGGCCTCGGCGAGCGCGCCCGCGAGATCGAGCAGGCGCGTCTTGTCGCTCACCGAGATG
>NZ_JHBX01000068.1:0-247 GCF_001273855.1 Leucobacter japonicus
CCATTCGCCGTCGACCGCCCCCTCTGGGTGCTCGGTGTCCAGCCCGGGGCTGGGGCGACGTGCTCGGCGAGGGTCCGCCCAGTACACTGTGATTTCCTGGACCGCTCTCCGAATACGGGCGAATCCGTGAAAACCTCGGTCGCGCCCCAGCGGAGCGATCGCCCCTCCCACTGAACCGGCTGGTCAATGATCCTCTCTCGCTTTCGCACTCTGCCGCCGCCCGCACCCGAGTGGGAGGGGCGCGAGG
>NZ_JHBX01000069.1:0-283 GCF_001273855.1 Leucobacter japonicus
GGTTCCGCCGGCCGCTTCGGGCTCCGAGGCCTTCGCGGCCTGGATCGTCGACGCCGCCACCTGGGCGAGCATGTTCTTCGCGCCATCGGTGATGGAGTGAGTCTGCGACTTGACGTCGTGCTGGGGCTGCGCCCCCTTGCCGCGCTTGGCACCGCGCGGGGAACCCTCGCTGCGGTGCTTGGTCACGGGCTCGTGGTGCACGATGATGCCGCGCCCCGCGCACACCTCGCACGACTCGCTGAACGACTCGAGCAGCCCCAGGCCGAGCTTCTTACGGGTCATC
>NZ_JHBX01000070.1:0-311 GCF_001273855.1 Leucobacter japonicus
GGTGATCCTGCTGGCGAGCAGCTACATCATCACGGCCACGGCTGAGGCGAAGGATCGCGTGCGGGAGCGCTACGGCGCCGAGACACTCGCGCAGCACCGTCGGCGCCGCGCCGAGGACGTGCTGCATGCCGCGACCCGGGAGCTGCGGGCCGCGGAGGAGGCCGAGGCCGCGGAGCGCGACACGTCGCGCACCTGACGCCGCGCGGGATCAGCCGAGCGTCTGCCGCACCCGATCCACGACCGCGGCGATCCGGCGCTCGCGGGTCTCGGCGCGCTTCGCCTCGACCACGGAGCGCACGTTCTCCTTGCGG
>NZ_JHBX01000071.1:0-268 GCF_001273855.1 Leucobacter japonicus
ACCCGCACCTGAGCGTGCTCGATCACGTCGGCGCGCAGTTCTCCGTCGACGGTCTTCGCCCCCCGCACCACCAGAGCACGGCCGTTGGCGCCGGGAACGGCGTCGAGCACGTCGACGGTGGTGTCCGCGAGCGGGCGCACGAAGGCCCGCATCGGGGGAAGCGCGAGTTCGGGCCGTGCTTCGACGGCGGTGACGCGCATCACGCCGTCGATCTCGGCGTCGGTTCCGGTGTCGCGAGCCGTGATCGCGATCACGGTCACACCCGGCT
>NZ_JHBX01000072.1:0-271 GCF_001273855.1 Leucobacter japonicus
CTTCAACACCTTCGCGGGCAACCCGGTCTCGGCCGCCGTCGGCGAGGCCGTGCTGCTCGAGATGGAGGAGGAGCAGCTCATGGCGCGGGCGAAGACCCTCGGCGACGAGGCAGCCGCGCGCTTCCGGGAGTTCGCCGCGCGCTACGACTTCGTGCGCTCGGCCAAGGGCGTCGGCATGTTCCTGGGGCTCGATTTCGCCGTGGACGGCGAGCCCGCTCCGCAGCTCGCGAAGCAGGTCGTCGAGGCGATGAAAGCTCGTAAGGTGCTCATC
>NZ_JHBX01000073.1:0-219 GCF_001273855.1 Leucobacter japonicus
GGTCGGAGCCTAGCGGGTCGATGTCGTCGATGGGGAAGGGGGTGTCGGTGCCGGGTTGGTCGGCGTCGACACGAACCTGGTCGGTGGCCTCGTCGGTGTTGTCGAGGGCCTGGTTGGCTTCGTCGATGATGTCGTCGATGTCGACGTTGGATAGGTCGATGCCGCCGGTCAGGGTGGTCAGGCGGATACTCGGGCGGGCTCGCCTGCTCGGGGTAGATT
>NZ_JHBX01000007.1:0-332 GCF_001273855.1 Leucobacter japonicus
CCTCACCGCTCGGCTCGCCCGCGTCGGTGACGGCCGACCAGAAGGTCTGGTCGACGCGGGGCTCGCCCTCCACGTCCTCCTCGCCGATCTCGGAGCGGGCGACGAGCGCGCGATGCGTCGTCTCCGAGAACACGACGGTGATGGCCTCGCGCTCGCGCGACTCGATGGGCAGGTTCACGAAGACGACGTCGTCGCGCACGCGCACGGCGTCGTAGGGGTCGCTCAGCTCGCCGTCCGTGGCGAAGGCGCCGGTCGCGCTCCAGCGGGCGGTATCGGCGCCGAAGACCAGGTCGAGCCCGGAGCCGTCTTCGAGGACGAGGGAGAGGGAACGG
>NZ_JHBX01000074.1:0-210 GCF_001273855.1 Leucobacter japonicus
CCTGTGGCCGGGTCGATCTCGTAGCCGGTGGCGGGATCGATCGCGGGAGCATCGGCAGCGGCATCGGCGCCCGCATCGGTCTCGACACCGCTATCGGCCGCCGGAGCGTCCTCTGCGGCATCGGTGAGCGCCTGCGCCTCCTCGAGGCCGGGGCCCTGATAGTCGGCACCGATCAGCACCACGAGCTGCACCTCGTAGGCGGCGTAGTCC
>NZ_JHBX01000075.1:0-5385 GCF_001273855.1 Leucobacter japonicus
ATAGGCAGTCGGGAGGGTAGTCGGAACCGAAGAAGACTCAAAGCGAACCAAACAGGCAAAAAATTTAGGGTCGGCATCAAAAGCAATATCAGCACCAACAGAAACAACCTGATTAGCGGCGTTGACAGATGTATCCATCTGAATGCAATGAAGAAAACCACCATTACCAGCATTAACCGTCAAACTATCAAAATATAACGTTGACGATGTAGCTTTAGGTGTCTGTAAAACAGGTGCCGAAGAAGCTGGAGTAACAGAAGTGAGAACCAGCTTATCAGAAAAAAAGTTTGAATTATGGCGAGAAATAAAAGTCTGAAACATGATTAAACTCCTAAGCAGAAAACCTACCGCGCTTCGCTTGGTCAACCCCTCAGCGGCAAAAATTAAAATTTTTACCGCTTCGGCGTTATAACCTCACACTCAATCTTTTATCACGAAGTCATGATTGAATCGCGAGTGGTCGGCAGATTGCGATAAACGGTCACATTAAATTTAACCTGACTATTCCACTGCAACAACTGAACGGACTGGAAACACTGGTCATAATCATGGTGGCGAATAAGTACGCGTTCTTGCAAATCACCAGAAGGCGGTTCCTGAATGAATGGGAAGCCTTCAAGAAGGTGATAAGCAGGAGAAACATACGAAGGCGCATAACGATACCACTGACCCTCAGCAATCTTAAACTTCTTAGACGAATCACCAGAACGGAAAACATCCTTCATAGAAATTTCACGCGGCGGCAAGTTGCCATACAAAACAGGGTCGCCAGCAATATCGGTATAAGTCAAAGCACCTTTAGCGTTAAGGTACTGAATCTCTTTAGTCGCAGTAGGCGGAAAACGAACAAGCGCAAGAGTAAACATAGTGCCATGCTCAGGAACAAAGAAACGCGGCACAGAATGTTTATAGGTCTGTTGAACACGACCAGAAAACTGGCCTAACGACGTTTGGTCAGTTCCATCAACATCATAGCCAGATGCCCAGAGATTAGAGCGCATGACAAGTAAAGGACGGTTGTCAGCGTCATAAGAGGTTTTACCTCCAAATGAAGAAATAACATCATGGTAACGCTGCATGAAGTAATCACGTTCTTGGTCAGTATGCAAATTAGCATAAGCAGCTTGCAGACCCATAATGTCAATAGATGTGGTAGAAGTCGTCATTTGGCGAGAAAGCTCAGTCTCAGGAGGAAGCGGAGCAGTCCAAATGTTTTTGAGATGGCAGCAACGGAAACCATAACGAGCATCATCTTGATTAAGCTCATTAGGGTTAGCCTCGGTACGGTCAGGCATCCACGGCGCTTTAAAATAGTTGTTATAGATATTCAAATAACCCTGAAACAAATGCTTAGGGATTTTATTGGTATCAGGGTTAATCGTGCCAAGAAAAGCGGCATGGTCAATATAACCAGTAGTGTTAACAGTCGGGAGAGGAGTGGCATTAACACCATCCTTCATGAACTTAATCCACTGTTCACCATAAACGTGACGATGAGGGACATAAAAAGTAAAAATGTCTACAGTAGAGTCAATAGCAAGGCCACGACGCAATGGAGAAAGACGGAGAGCGCCAACGGCGTCCATCTCGAAGGAGTCGCCAGCGATAACCGGAGTAGTTGAAATGGTAATAAGACGACCAATCTGACCAGCAAGGAAGCCAAGATGGGAAAGGTCATGCGGCATACGCTCGGCGCCAGTTTGAATATTAGACATAATTTATCCTCAAGTAAGGGGCCGAAGCCCCTGCAATTAAAATTGTTGACCACCTACATACCAAAGACGAGCGCCTTTACGCTTGCCTTTAGTACCTCGCAACGGCTGCGGACGACCAGGGCGAGCGCCAGAACGTTTTTTACCTTTAGACATTACATCACTCCTTCTGCACGTAATTTTTGACGCACGTTTTCTTCTGCGTCAGTAAGAACGTCAGTGTTTCCTGCGCGTACACGCAAGGTAAACGCGAACAATTCAGCGGCTTTAACCGGACGCTCGACGCCATTAATAATGTTTTCCGTAAATTCAGCGCCTTCCATGATGAGACAGGCCGTTTGAATGTTGACGGGATGAACATAATAAGCAATGACGGCAGCAATAAACTCAACAGGAGCAGGAAAGCGAGGGTATCCTACAAAGTCCAGCGTACCATAAACGCAAGCCTCAACGCAGCGACGAGCACGAGAGCGGTCAGTAGCAATCCAAACTTTGTTACTCGTCAGAAAATCGAAATCATCTTCGGTTAAATCCAAAACGGCAGAAGCCTGAATGAGCTTAATAGAGGCCAAAGCGGTCTGGAAACGTACGGATTGTTCAGTAACTTGACTCATGATTTCTTACCTATTAGTGGTTGAACAGCATCGGACTCAGATAGTAATCCACGCTCTTTTAAAATGTCAACAAGAGAATCTCTACCATGAACAAAATGTGACTCATATCTAAACCAGTCCTTGACGAACGTGCCAAGCATATTAAGCCACTTCTCCTCATCCAACGCGTCAGTTTTTGACAGAATCGTTAGTTGATGGCGAAAGGTCGCAAAGTAAGAGCTTCTCGAGCTGCGCAAGGATAGGTCGAATTTTCTCATTTTCCGCCAGCAGTCCACTTCGATTTAATTCGTAAACAAGCAGTAGTAATTCCTGCTTTATCAAGATAATTTTTCGACTCATCAGAAATATCCGAAAGTGTTAACTTCTGCGTCATGGAAGCGATAAAACTCTGCAGGTTGGATACGCCAATCATTTTTATCGAAGCGCGCATAAATTTGAGCAGATTTGTCGTCACAGGTTGCGCCGCCAAAACGTCGGCTACAGTAACTTTTCCCAGCCTCAATCTCATCTCTCTTTTTGCGTTCTGCTTCAATATCTGGTTGAACGGCGTCGCGTCGTAACCCAGCTTGGTAAGTTGGATTAAGCACTCCGTGGACAGATTTGTCATTGTGAGCATTTTCATCCCGAAGTTGCGGCTCATTCTGATTCTGAACAGCTTCTTGGGAAGTAGCGACAGCTTGGTTTTTAGTGAGTTGTTCCATTCTTTAGCTCCTAGACCTTTAGCAGCAAGGTCCATATCTGACTTTTTGTTAACGTATTTAGCCACATAGAAACCAACAGCCATATAACTGGTAGCTTTAAGCGGCTCACCTTTAGCATCAACAGGCCACAACCAACCAGAACGTGAAAAAGCGTCCTGCGTGTAGCGAACTGCGATGGGCATACTGTAACCATAAGGCCACGTATTTTGCAAGCTATTTAACTGGCGGCGATTGCGTACCCGACGACCAAAATTAGGGTCAACGCTACCTGTAGGAAGTGTCCGCATAAAGTGCACCGCATGGAAATGAAGACGGCCATTAGCTGTACCATACTCAGGCACACAAAAATACTGATAGCAGTCGGCGTGTGAATCATTAGCCTTGCGACCCTCGGCAGCAAGAACCATACGACCAATATCACGAAAATAGTCACGCAAAGCATTGGGATTATCATAAAACGCCTCTAATCGGTCGTCAGCCAACGTGAGAGTGTCAAAAACGATAAACCAACCATCAGCATGAGCCTGTCGCATTGCATTCATCAAACGCTGAATAGCAAAGCCTCTACGCGATTTCATAGTGGAGGCCTCCAGCAATCTTGAACACTCATCCTTAATACCTTTCTTTTTGGGGTAATTATACTCATCGCGAATATCCTTAAGAGGGCGTTCAGCAGCCAGCTTGCGGCAAAACTGCGTAACCGTCTTCTCGTTCTCTAAAAACCATTTTTCGTCCCCTTCGGGGCGGTGGTCTATAGTGTTATTAATATCAAGTTGGGGGAGCACATTGTAGCATTGTGCCAATTCATCCATTAACTTCTCAGTAACAGATACAAACTCATCACGAACGTCAGAAGCAGCCTTATGGCCGTCAACATACATATCACCATTATCGAACTCAACGCCCTGCATACGAAAAGACAGAATCTCTTCCAAGAGCTTGATGCGGTTATCCATCTGCTTATGGAAGCCAAGCATTGGGGATTGAGAAAGAGTAGAAATGCCACAAGCCTCAATAGCAGGTTTAAGAGCCTCGATACGCTCAAAGTCAAAATAATCAGCGTGACATTCAGAAGGGTAATAAGAACGAACCATAAAAAAGCCTCCAAGATTTGGAGGCATGAAAACATACAATTGGGAGGGTGTCAATCCTGACGGTTATTTCCTAGACAAATTAGAGCCAATACCATCAGCTTTACCGTCTTTCCAGAAATTGTTCCAAGTATCGGCAACAGCTTTATCAATACCATGAAAAATATCAACCACACCAGAAGCAGCATCAGTGACGACATTAGAAATATCCTTTGCAGTAGCGCCAATATGAGAAGAGCCATACCGCTGATTCTGCGTTTGCTGATGAACTAAGTCAACCTCAGCACTAACCTTGCGAGTCATTTCTTTGATTTGGTCATTGGTAAAATACTGACCAGCCGTTTGAGCTTGAGTAAGCATTTGGCGCATAATCTCGGAAACCTGCTGTTGCTTGGAAAGATTGGTGTTTTCCATAATAGACGCAACGCGAGCAGTAGACTCCTTCTGTTGATAAGCAAGCATCTCATTTTGTGCATATACCTGGTCTTTCGTATTCTGGCGTGAAGTCGCCGACTGAATGCCAGCAATCTCTTTTTGAGTCTCATTTTGCATCTCGGCAATCTCTTTCTGATTGTCCAGTTGCATTTTAGTAAGCTCTTTTTGATTCTCAAATCCGGCGTCAACCATACCAGCAGAGGAAGCATCAGCACCAGCACGCTCCCAAGCATTAAGCTCAGGAAATGCAGCAGCAAGATAATCACGAGTATCCTTTCCTTTATCAGCGGCAGACTTGCCACCAAGTCCAACCAAATCAAGCAACTTATCAGAAACGGCAGAAGTGCCAGCCTGCAACGTACCTTCAAGAAGTCCTTTACCAGCTTTAGCCATAGCACCAGAAACAAAACTAGGGACGGCCTCATCAGGGTTAGGAACATTAGAGCCTTGAATGGCAGATTTAATACCAGCATCACCCATGCCTACAGTATTGTTATCGGTAGCAAGCACATCACCTTGAATGCCACCGGAGGCGGCTTTTTGACCGCCTCCAAACAATTTAGACATGGCGCCACCAGCAAGAGCAGAAGCAATACCGCCAGCAATAGCACCAAACATAAATCACCTCACTTAAGTGGCTGGAGACAAATAATCTCTTTAATAACCTGATTCAGCGAAACCAATCCGCGGCATTTAGTAGCGGTAAAGTTAGACCAAACCATGAAACCAACATAAACATTATTGCCCGGCGTACGGGGAAGGACGTCAATAGTCACACAGTCCTTGACGGTATAATAACCACCATCATGGCGACCATCCAAAGGATAAACAT